>NZ_JBIVLZ010000001.1:0-748 GCF_044752825.1 Microbacterium sp. NPDC088619
TACGGTCGAGAACCGCATGACAATGACTTTGTTATGTGTTTTGATTGAAACATCTATAGTGTTTCGGCGGCCATAGCGTGAGGGAAACGCCCGGTTACATTCCGAACCCGGAAGCTAAGCCTCACAGCGCCGATGGTACTGCAGGGGGGACCCTGTGGGAGAGTAGGACACCGCCGGACTTCTTTTAAGCAAATGGCCACCCATCGTTGGGTGGCCATTTTGCGTTAACAACATCTAGAACAGGGAGCATCATGCCGGAAGAGGAAGAGCGCCGTCCGCGTCGCAACGACGACAATGGATCGCGCGGTCACCGACCTTCCGGGGGACGCTCTGATCAGAACCGCAGCAGCGGTCCGCGTCGTGATGACGCGCCCCGACGCGAGGGTGGCTATAACCGAGATGGTGGTGCCCCTCGTTCCGGTGGGTACAGCCGCGATGGTGGCGCTCCGCGCCGTGACAATGACGCGCCGCGCTCCGGTGGTTACAACCGTGACGGCGGGGCGCCGCGTTCGGGTGGTTACAACCGTGACAACCGCGATGGTGGTGCTCCGCGCTCTGGTGGGTACAACCGCGACGGCGGTGCCCCGCGCCGCGATGGCGACGCTCCCCGTTCCGGTGGGTACAACCGTGATGGTGGTGCTCCGCGCTCTGGTGGGTACAACCGTGATGGTGGTGCACCCCGTTCCGGTGGGTACAACCGTGACGGTGGTGCCCCGCGCCGTGACGGCGACGCTCCTCGCTCTGGCGG
>NZ_JBIVLZ010000001.1:844-2259 GCF_044752825.1 Microbacterium sp. NPDC088619
GCGGCTACAACCGTGACGGTGGTGCGTCGCGTTCGGGTGGGTACAACCGTGACAACCGTGACGGTGGTGCTCCTCGTTCCGGTGGGTACAACCGTGATGGTGGCGCTCCGCGCCGTGACGGCGACGCTCCTCGCTCTGGCGGCTACAACCGTGACGGTGGTGCGTCGCGTTCGGGTGGGTACAACCGTGACAACCGTGACGGTGGTGCTCCTCGTTCCGGTGGGTACAACCGTGACGGTGGCGCTCCGCGCTCTGGCGGCTACAACCGTGACGGCGGTGCCCCGCGCCGCGATGGCGACGCTCCCCGTTCCGGTGGGTACAACCGTGATGGCGGCGCTCCGCGCTCTGGCGGCTACAACCGTGACGGCGGTGCCCCGCGCCGCGATGGCGACGCTCCCCGTTCCGGTGGCTACAACCGTGACGGCGGCGCTCCGCGTTCCGGTGGGTACAACCGTGACGGCGGTGCACCGCGTTCCGGTGGGTACAACCGTGATGGCGGTGCCCCGCGCTCTGGCGGGTACAACCGTGACGGTGGTGCCCCGCGTCGCGATGGCGACGCCCCCCGTTCCGGTGGCTACAACCGCGACGGCGGAGCCCCTCGTGCCAGCGGCTACACCCGTGACGGTGGACAGGACCGCGACTCGTCGCGTTCCTACCCGCAGCGCGGTGGAGCGGGTCGCGAACGTCCGATTCAGGCTGATGGGGATCGGCCGCGTTTCAACGACCCGCACATCCCGGACGAGGTCACGGCCCGGGACCTGCACACCTCTGCCCGCAACGAGCTGAAGACTCTCAGCAAGGAGAACGCGGAGCTGGTCGCGCGTCACCTCGCCATGGCGTCTCAGCTCATCGATGAGGATCCGGCCCGTGCACACGAGCATGCTCTCGCTGCTTCTCGCCGTGCCGGCCGTATCGCGATCGTCCGCGAGACGCTCGGGATTACTGCATACGCGACTGGAGACTTCGCTCTGGCCCTTCGCGAGCTGCGCACCTACCGTCGCATCTCCGGCAAGGACGACCAGATCGCGCTGATGGTCGACAGCGAGCGTGGGATCGGTCGCCCCGACCGCGCGCTCGAGACCGGTCGTGCCGTCGACCGCGCTGCACTCACCACCCCGGTTCGTGTATCTCTGGCGATCGCGATGTCGGGGGCGCGCCTCGATCAGGGAGACCTCGAGCTCGCGCTCGGCGAACTCGAGATTCCCGAGCTCGACCCCGACCGTGCGTTCGAGTGGAGCCCCGCGCTGTTCGCTGCCCGTGCAGCGGTGCTCGAGGATCTCGGACGAAACGACGAAGCCGATTTCTGGGCACACCGCGCAGAGGTGGCTGCCGAGGCACTCGGTGTCGACGAGGCGGGTGACGAGGAGATCCTCATCGAGGACGGCCTCATCGAGGGCGACTTCGAGGACGACGCT